>NZ_CP033367.1:1977500-1982500 GCF_013170845.1 Mesorhizobium loti R88b | reverse complement strand
ACCGGGCGCGTATGACCGGCCTGAGAACCGCGGTCCTGGCAGGGAGAATGTCGGCCGCCACGCAGCCTGATCCCTGCTTCAGGGCCTGTCTTCCAGCAATTCCGGGGTGATGGTTCCGGCCAGCGTAAAAGATGCCCAGGATCAGCACCCGTTCGCCGTCGACCGCAAAAGCAATGCTGACGGCGCGCCGGTAACCAACAATCCGCAGCCCAGGCACGATTTCGACCCGCTCTGTGCCGCGCTGTGGAAAAGTCGACAGGGCCAGGCAATGGTCGCGAATGCCCGCAACAAAATTCCACGCGACCACCGGCGACGCACGTTCGGCTATGTCGTCATAGAGCTGTTCGAGCTCGGCTTCCGCCTTGGGATGGAAGACAATCCGATACTCCATCCGCTATTTCACGCTCGCCTGCTTCGCGCGATGACGCACTTTCAGCCGCGAGAAAACCGTCTCGGCGGGAATTCCTTTCTCCGGATCCTGTTGAAGCTCGGTCAGGCGCGCCGGGATCTCCTCGCGCAACCATTTCTCTCGCTCCGCCTCGAAATCCTCGAGCATGCGCAGGCCGGCGCGGACAACCTCGCTGGCATTGTTATAGCGACCTGATTCGAGCTGTTTCCGGATGAAGCTCTCATAGTGGTCGTTCAGAGCGTAATTGGGCATCGCAACCTCCTGGAAGAACGCGCAGGCACACAGGAGATATAGCAATAGCTGCTATCTATTGCCACTATCGATTGATTCGGGCGCACTGTGACTGCCTATGATTCGGCGTGTCCCGCAGGCAGGGCGTGATTCGCTCGATTCGGCGCAACCGATATGTCGCCTCTGCTCCCAATGCCGACGGCGCCATCGAGGATCGAACCGCAATCGACAGCTGCGGCAATCTGTTCTCGTCATCCAGGAAATGCGACGGGCACTGAAGCCGACTGAAAAGAGGCCCGCCGGCTAAATTCATTTGGCAATTGGTTGTGGGTCGCCGCTCCGATTCGGCTCTTGCCGTTGGCTTGTGCTTCGAGACGACCTGATTCCTATCTGCGCGCCTGGGCTGAAGTTGCTTTCAAACCCTTCGTTCCTCATCAACTCGATAACGCCCGAGCCCTGATACGCGAAACGGCCCGCCTGGTTATTGTCTGGCGGGCTTGTTTTGAGAGTTTGGTATTTTGGACATGATTTGCGTTTTGTGTCCCGCGGCTTTGGCTCTGCCTGCTTGCGGGGGCCTGATGACGGGTCAAAATCGCCGGCCAGCAGAGCCAGATACAAACCGGCCAGCAGAGCCAGATACAAACCGGCCAGCAGAGCCAGATACAAAAAAGGCCCGCTTGAAGCAGGCTTGTTTTGAGAGTTTGGTTTTGTGGAGAGGATTTGCGGTTTGTGTCCCGCGGCTTTGGCTCGGTCTGCTTGAGGGCCCCTGATGACGGGTCAAAATCGCCGATCACCAGAGCAAGATACAAAAAAGGCCCGCTTGAGGGCGGGCCATTTTTAAGAGTTTGGTTGCGGGGACAGGATTTGAACCTGTGACCTTCAGGTTATGAGCCTGACGAGCTACCGGGCTGCTCCACCCCGCGCCACCTCTAGGCAAGCGTTTGCTTGCCGAACTTAGCAAGCGCTTGCTTGCTAAACTAGGCAAGCGTTTGCTTGCCGAACTTAGCAAGCGCTTGCTTGCTTAATGCTGCGATCGCCGTGGGCGATTGCGATATTGAGCACCAAATGAAAGGGCCGCATTCGCGGCCCGTGTTCCCGTTGGCGGGCCTTTTCGTAGAGAGAAGATTTCACTTCATCCGCTTGGATGAGAGTTTTAACGTGCATTTAGCAGACCTGGCAGCGACCTACTCTCCCGCGTCTTGAGACGAAGTACCATCAGCGCTGGAGCGTTTCACGGCCGAGTTCGGAATGGGATCGGGTGCAGCCGCTCCGCCATAACCACCAGGTCGGCAAAACGCACGTTATTCGAGAAGCTGTTTTCTGTGCCAAGGCGACGTTCGCGTTTTGCTAACGGGCAAGGCCCGCAAGCGCGACTGCGCGTCGCCGGTTTTCCGGCGCCCTCGCGGAGCATAGGCCCGTAAGGGCCGCTCATGCGTGAGCGCTGGTAAGACCATCTGACTTCTGGCGCAATCCAAAGGATTGTCGCCAATCGAGATGAGCATAAGGAATGAGAACGATCAAGCCGATCGAACTATTAGTACCGGTAAGCTTCAAGCGTTGCCGCTCTTCCACACCCGGCCTATCAACGTGGTCGTCTTCCACGGTTCTCAGGGAATACTCGTTTTAAGGTGGGTTTCCCGCTTAGATGCCTTCAGCGGTTATCCCGTCCGGATATAGCTACCCTGCTATGCGGCTGGCGCCACAACAGGTCCACCAGAGATCCGTCCATCCCGGTCCTCTCGTACTAGGGACAGATCCTTTCAATATTCCTACACCCACGGCAGATAGGGACCGAACTGTCTCACGACGTTCTGAACCCAACTCACGTACCGCTTTAAATGGCGAACAGCCATACCCTTGGGACCTGCTCCAGCCCCAGGATGCGATGAGTCGACATCGAGGTGCCAAACAACCCCGTCGATATGGACTCTTGGGGGTCATCAGCCTGTTATCCCCGGCGTACCTTTTATCCGTTGAGCGATGGCCCTTCCACGCGGGACCACCGGATCACTATGACCGACTTTCGTCTCTGCTCGACTTGTCAGTCTCGCAGTCAGGCAGGCTTATGCCATTGCACTCAGCGAACGATTTCCGACCGTTCTGAGCCCACCATCGCGCGCCTCCGTTACTCTTTAGGAGGCGACCGCCCCAGTCAAACTACCCACCATACATTGTCCCGGACCCGGATAACGGGCCGCGGTTAGACATCCATAGTAATAAGGGTGGTATTTCAAGGGTGGCTCCACCTGAGCTGGCGCCCAGGTTTCAAAGCCTACCACCTATCCTACACATGCCACTACGAATGCCAATGTAAAGCTATAGTAAAGGTGCACGGGGTCTTTCCGTCTAACCGCAGGAACCCCGCATCTTCACGGGGAATTCAATTTCACTGAGTCTATGCTGGAGACAGCGGGGAAGTCGTTACGCCATTCGTGCAGGTCGGAACTTACCCGACAAGGAATTTCGCTACCTTAGGACCGTTATAGTTACGGCCGCCGTTTACTGGGGCTTCGATTCAGAGCTTGCACCCCTCCTCTTAACCTTCCAGCACCGGGCAGGCGTCAGACCCTATACGTCGTCTTGCGACTTCGCAGAGCCCTGTGTTTTTGATAAACAGTCGCTACCCCCTGGTCTGTGCCACCCTCCTCTACTTGCGTAGAAAAGGGTCACGCTTCTTCCGAAGTTACGCGTGCAATTTGCCGAGTTCCTTCAGCATAGTTCTCTCAAGCGCCTTGGTATACTCTACCAGACCACCAGTGTCGGTTTCGGGTACGGTTTATAAGGAGGAGCTATTTCCTGGAACCACGCAGCAGCCCGTTCAATCCGATAAGATTGGACTACCTCAATGATCCGTCACTACCTCCAAGCCCACGAATATTAACGTGGTTCCCATCGACTACGCGTTTCCGCCTCGTCTTAGGGGCCGGCTAACCCTGCTCAGATTAGCTTTAAGCAGGAACCCTTGGTCTTTCGGCGGGGGAGTCTCTCACTCCCCTTACGTTACTCATGTCAGCATTCGCACTTCTGATACCTCCACCACCCCTCACGGGTATGGCTTCATCAGCTTACAGAACGCTCCGCTACCGCTTGGCCCTTGCGGACCAAACCCTAAGCTTCGGTGTATGGCTTTAGCCCCGTTACATTTTCGGCGCAAAGACCCTTATTTAGACCAGTGAGCTGTTACGCTTTCTTTAAATGATGGCTGCTTCTAAGCCAACATCCTGGTTGTTTTGGGATCCTCACATCCTTTCCCACTTAGCCATAACTTGGGGACCTTAGCTGTAGGTCAGGGTTGTTTCCCTTTTCACGACGGACGTTAGCACCCGCCGTGTGTCTGCCGACTAGTACTCCCAGGTATTCGGAGTTTGGTTAGGTTTGGTAATCCGGTGAGGACCCCTAGCCCATCCAGTGCTCTACCCCCTGGGGTATTCGGTCGACGCTCTACCTAAATAGATTTCGCGGAGAACCAGCTATTTCCGAGTTTGATTGGCCTTTCACCCCTAGCCACAAGTCATCCCGAACTATTGCAACAGTTATGGGTTCGGTCCTCCAGTAAGTGTTACCTTACCTTCAACCTGCTCATGGCTAGATCACTCGGTTTCGGGTCTAATGCGACGAACTGAACGCCCTGTTCAGACTCGCTTTCGCTGCGCCTACACCTATCGGTTTAAGCTTGCTCGTCACACTAAGTCGCTGACCCATTATACAAAAGGTACGTGGTCACCCAGGACGAACCTTGGGCTTCCACTGTTTGTAGGCAACCGGTTTCAGGTACTCTTTCACTCCCCTTGTCGGGGTGCTTTTCACCTTTCCCTCACGGTACTAGTTCGCTATCGGTCATGCACGAGTACTTAGGCTTGGAGGGTGGTCCCCCCAATTTCAGACAGGATTTCACGTGTCCCGCCTTACTCGAGGACGATTGATTGCATTACGCGTACGGGGCTGTCACCCACTATGGCCCTACTTTCCAGAAGGTTCCGCTTGTCTCTCAATCGCCACTGGCCTGGTCCGGGTTCGCTCGCCACTACTTCCGGAGTCTCGGTTGATGTCCTTTCCTACGGGTACTTAGATGTTTCAGTTCCCCGCGTTCGCCACTTTACCCCTATGTATTCAGGGTAAGTTACCTATTATCGATACTTGGAAACCACAGCAGCAAGTCGGCCTTGCGACCTTCTGGCTGCTCTGATTTTCCAAGTACCTTAGGTGGGTTTCCCCATTCGGAAATCTACGGATCAAAGGGTATTCGCACCTCCCCGTAGCTTATCGCAGCGTATCACGTCCTTCATCGCCTGTGCATGCCAAGGCATCCACCAATTGCCCTTAAGACACTTGATCGTTCTCATTGCCAATGCCCATCCGC